>NZ_PQCE01000032.1:0-35861 GCF_002964725.1 Pseudoalteromonas sp. T1lg76 | reverse complement strand
CAGCGCTTGCAGCGCATTTCTACTGTGTTGTTACATGTTTATGTAGAACAACTACACCACACATGTACCGCCTTGTATAAATTCGCTACAAACTGCTGCAGAAACAAACAGCAAAGGTCAACAGACCCTATAACTCGAAGGTATTAGTAAAGAATTTGTAGAGTTCGGTGCCCTGATTCACACTGGCCGAGGCAAAGTGCAAAATAGCGATGGCATCCTGGTCGAAACGCAGGGTATGAAGTGGCTCTTCACTCAAATAGCGCTCCATTCGAAGAATACGGGCAAAGGCATCACCCGCCTTCAGGTGCTCGCCCAATCCTGCCAGATATTCGATCATCCCGCCCATGGGCGCATAATAGGCCACATAGTCTTTCAGATAACAGGCGTGGCGCTGCATGGTTTTAGGCTGATAGGCCGCATCCACAAACACGCCCTGATAATTCAAATAGCTTAGTATGCTTTGTGCATCGTCCAAGGCTTCGGTCAAATCAATGCGCTCCTGTGAGCCCAGCTCCACCGTGTAGGCTTCTACTGGTACTTCGAAGTCGCGGCCCTGACGTTTTAGCTGGGTTTGCAGCTGCCACCAGGGGCAAAATGCCGCTTCATCCATGGCGCCGTCGAATTCATTGGGGATCAAGAGCACGTGCTCAATATTAAAATAACGGGCGCTGGCACGGGCATACTCGGGGCAATACAGGTGCTTGGCGGAAATAGGACCTGTGTGCAGGTCGAGTACTATATCCGCCTGATGCGCTAGGCGTTGTAGATTCAGGGCAATACGCTTACCGGTAGTTAAGGCATGCTGTGGGCCGTTTAAACGCTGCTCCACTTCCTCAACCAAGGCCGCTTTAAAGCCGTCCCGCAATTCTTGATCGGACAGGCCGTCGCTTTGCTCGGCAAAACGCCTTACCAGCTCGGTATTGTAATGATATAAGCGGTTCCAGTTTACGCCGGTAATGGGGTCGAAACGACCTAGGGTAAATTCCCCCGACTTTTGGTTACAGCCGATGGGGTTGGCATAAGGCACCAGGGTGATATCGCCCCGTAACCCTAAGTTTTTAAGTTGCTCAAGCAGCTGATAAATAACCGCATTACCCTGTACTTCGGCGCCATGCATATTGGCCTGAATATAGACGCTCTTGCCACTGCCATCGCCTTTTAGGCGGTACACGGGAATGGTCAGGGGTAAACCATTGGCGATTTCACCAACCTGAATATTTTGTTGCTCAATTTTGTTCATGCGACTATCTCAAATAACTACTGGGCGCAGCGCTTTCGCGCAAGAGGTGCAAATTGCCGTCGGCTATTACATACTCGGCCGCCAGAGGGTGGCAGAGGAAAAACGGCATACTCTCGGTAAAGCCATAGGCGCCGGCCTGAAAAAATACCAGCCAGTCTTGCTCGTTAATATCTTCGGGGAGCATGTGCGTGCCCAAAGAATCCAATGCCGTACATAAGGGACCGTGAATATTGAAGGCCCGGGTCGGCGCTGTACTTGTTCGCAATAGGGCGCAAGGGAAAGCCTGGCCTGCCACAGCAGGGCGCAGTATATGATTGATGCCACCGCTGACAATTAACTGCTGCTCGCCATAGTTCTCCTTTTGCTCGACTACGGGATTGAGGTAATAGCCACATTCGGCCACCGCATAACGACCTAGCTCCATCCATAGTTCCTGCACGCCGCTTTCGCGCTTGATTTGCTCAAGCGCTGTCAGTACATCCTGCCAGGCCAGGGGCTCACTTTCGTCGTCATAGGGCACGCCCAGACCACCGCCTAAGTCCAGCACCTGCATGGCAAAGCCAAGCTGCTCACTTAGGGCCTGAAGTGGCGGCAGCATCTGTTGCCATAGATGTAATAGCTTGTCGGCGCTAAGCATATTGCCCCATTGGAAAATATGCACGCCGATACAGGTTAGTGCCGGATAGTCCGCCAGGTAAAGGCCGTGCCATTGTTGCGGGTCGAGACCAAAAGGGGTGAGGGTATCACCGCCCAAGGGGTTTTTTTCACCCTTGGGCCAGCGCAATTGCACCCGCAGTAGCAGCTTAAGCTGTACCTTATGAGTCTGCGCCGCTTGGTTTAGCCAGCGCACCTGATTAAGGCTTTCGGCCACAAAGGTGCGCACGCCAAGGGCGATAAATTCATCGATTTGTCGCTTTGATTTCGCCGGGCCGGTATTCAACACCTGCTCCGGGTTAATTTGTTGTGCCAGTACCTGATGCAATTCGCCACTGCTGGCCACGTCAAACTGAAAGCCCGCCTCGGCCAGGGTGCGTATGATGCGCGATAAAGGGTTGGCTTTAACCGCATACCAGAGCTTGACCACGTCTTGGGCCATCAGCTTATCCAGGTGCTGGCGTAAGGCGTCAAGATCGTAGACAAAGCATGGCTCCATCTGCTCTTGGGCGATGCACTCGAGGTGCGTTTGCAGCTCGGTACCGACAGGAAGCATTAGCGTAATACCTCTTCCAGCGCGAGTGATGCATCGCTTTGCTCATCGCGGTATTTCACGATTAGGGCACAACTCATCGACAGGCCTTGTTCACGCCCCCAGGCGCTTGAGCTTGGACGTGAGCCCGGGATCACTATGGCGTTTTCCGGGATGGGTTCCCCCTTGTTGAGCTGACGCTCATTGACACAGTCGTACACCGGAATGGTGGCACTTAGGCGCACACCCGGCGCCAGTACTGCGCCTTTTTTCACTACCACGCCTTCAACGATAACGCAGCCGGCGCCAATAAAGGCGTCGTCTTCGATCACCACAGGGCTGGCACCGATAGGCTCTAATACGCCACCGAGTTGCACCGCAGCGCTAAGGTGCACATTTTTACCCACCTGAGCACAAGAGCCCACAAGCGCATGGCTGTCGACCATGGTGCCTTCATCGACAAAGGCGCCAATATTGACATAGGCCGGTGGCATTATGATGGTGCCAGGGGCCACATAGGCGCCGCGACGCACCGAGGTACCGCCCGGTACCACGCGAACATTGTCTTCGGCGCTAAAACCGCGCGGTGCCAGGTTGTCTTTATCGACAAAACCGCCAGGGAATTCGGTATTGGTGCCGTTTTTAAAGGCTTCAAGAATGCCTTGCTTAACCTCGAATTGGCCTGCCATTGACCATTTTCGTCTTGTGATGCGGCGCGAACGGCGCCCGTTTCTAAATTATTAAGAAGTTCTAACCAGCTCATGAAAATATTAAACCTGTGTTGAATGCCAAGATGTGATGCTGTCGTGTACGCGTAAAAGTGGTTGTAAATCGCTTAGCTCCGCATGAGTTAACGGGGCGCGCAGAGTTGGCGTATTGATGCGCCCAAGGGCGTGTAACAAGCACTTTGTCGGAATAGGGTTGCTGACATGAAAGAGCGCCGCCACCGCCTCGCGCCAATGCAAAAAGGCATTGTGGCTTTGCCCTTGCAGGCTTAACTGCACAAAACGGTGCGTTGCTTGCGGCCACACGTTGGCAGCAACCGAGACCAAACCGGCGGCGCCGGCCTGAGCGTAATAGGGGATCAGTGCATCGTCGCCGCTGAAAATAGCCAGTTGCGGTGCCGCAAGACGATATTGCTCAAAGCAGTCGATGCTGCCGCTGGCTTCTTTCAATGCCCAGCAGCGCGGGTGATCTTGCAACTTGCCGAGTACCTGCGGGTCCAGGCTGACCGCGGCGCGGCCGGGGACGTTGTAAAGCATGCAGGGGTGTTTGCTGGCATCAAGCAGAGCGCGAAACCATAGCTCTTGTCCTACTGGACCTGGTTTGGCATACAAGGGGGCGCCAAGCAAATAGGCGTCTATCGGGTAGTCATTGCAAAAGGTCAGCCATTGGCGCTGTGCTTCAAGGTTGTAACCACCTACACCGACCATAATCGGGGTGTTCAGTTCCAGGGCGCAAATGTGTTGCACCACGGCTTGTTGCTCGGCCACATCTAGGGCCAGGGCTTCGCCAGTAGAGCCCAGGATCAGCACGCCATTACCGGCTGCCGCTTGCTCTTGTGCCAGCGCGCTTAGGGCGTCAAAATCTATGCTGCCATCTTCAAGCAACGGGGTGATCAGTGCTGTCCACAGCACAGTGTGTGATAACGATTGAGTAGTTGTCATCTCATCCGAACTTAGTGCGAGTTCGAGAGCAACAAAGGGAAGTGGTTTCCGCATTCGCCGACTCGAACAGGTTAAATTCGAAGAGCGAATGGGCTTAGACGTAACAAAGCCTGCCGGCCTGTTATGTTAAGACCAGAAGCTCTCCACCAAATATATAGCAATGTGTGCTATTGGTGACAGTCGCCGGGATTCAACCCAAGCGCCCGAGGGAGTATTAAGCAATTTACCTCACCTCTCGGCGTACATCCCCCTCATTATGAGTCGTTGGAGTTTGCTCTCCTCATCATAACTACCTGGATGACGCACCTCTTCTAGCCCTTGCGGCCATCTAAATGGCCGAATCAATAGGGTGCTTTTTTATTCAAACACTTTCCATGCCACGCTGTCAACGCCCATGGCGACACAAATTTTCACGCCTCCCCATGTTGTTTGGCGCGCATGGGTTTGAAATTAGATGCGTGAGACCTTAAAACCTTGTGCCTGTAGCAGCTTGATTAAGCCGTTTTCTTCACCCAGATGCAGGGCGCCAACGGCGATAAATAATGATTGCTTCTGCAGTGTTTTTTCCAATTGTTTTATCCACTTATGGTTGCGCTCAATTAAGAGTACATGTTCATTAAGCTGGCCATATTCGGAGTCGTCAAAGGACTGTTCATAGGCCTCGGTGAGCACGGATGTTTCGCCCTTTTTCCAGCCGTTGATCAGACGTAAAAAACTCTCATCAAATTGATTGAGCTGGCGTAAGGTATCGGCAACCATGAGGTCCGAATGCTCTTCTAGTACGGTAAACATTTCCAGTTGTTGTTCGAGAGATTCCAGCTCGATAATGGCCTTGTTTTTTTGTTTGGCGCTGGCCAGTACTTGCTTATCTATGCCGAATTCGTCTGAATAACCGGCATTTTGCAGCTCAATCTGCATCATTGTAAGTAGCACGGCCCAGGGTTTTAACGAGGAAAACATCTTGATATTAATATTTTTTTCGCCAAAGTATTGGTCCAGCTTCTGGTAGCTTTGCGGGCTTAGCTCCGAGTCCAGAGTACGGCCATTTTGCAGCATTAAAAACGGCATGGAGCGCTGTTGAATTTGCACCGCAGACAGGGCAGTTAAATCAACTTCCACCACCACAGCATCGCTGTTGCTTATGGCTTTTTCTATCTTTTGTGGCAGGCCCTTCATGCTGGTGTCGCCAACATGTACTGTGCCGAATAAGTACGAGGTTTTTCCCTGCTTTTCCACCTGCCACAAAGCCGGTGTCAGTTCGGCGAAAGCGGGCTGGGTAAAAATAATAAACAGGCAAAAGAGCCAAAATGCAGTTAATTTTTTCATCGTGTCATCCTTAAACTAGAGTCGCCTCTGAGTGTACCCGAGTTAACTCATAAAACCCATTGACCGAAAAATAATTGCTAGAAATTAATCAGCTAGTGCTATCGGTAAGTGAAGGTAAGTTATATGCAGTTGAGGGCTGTAAGGTTGATAGGTTTAAATTTTAGGTTGTTTAAGGGATTTTTTATGCTTTTTAGTCCTTCTTTGATTAGGATTTTGCATTGTTTTTGTAGTTGACTTACACGGGTGCTCGCGGTACTAATAGAAAAAGAGCGACGGCCCAGCCGTCCATTAGATTTTTTAATTAGACTTAGAACGAATTAATTTATGCTTAACCTGCTATCAAGCCTAGTCCTAGTGATTAACACCGTGGTGATTATTATTACCGCGGGGGCTTCGTAGTGCGTTAAAAAATTAACACGCTTAAGGCCCCCCGCACTGAAAAGTTCGGGGGGCTTTTTCGTTTCAGGGCCAACACATTGAGGAATGAGGAACAATGACCGGCGCAGAATTAGTAGTAGAGATATTGGCAAGGGAAGGAATAAATGAGGTATTTGGTTACCCAGGCGGAGCCATCATGCCCATTTATGACGCCTTGTATGAATCTCAGGTAACTCACTATCTTACTCGTCACGAGCAAGGTGCCGGTTTTGCCGCAGTAGGCTACGCCCGTAGCAGTGGCAAGTTGGGAGTTTGTATGGCCACTAGTGGCCCGGGCGCAACCAATTTGATCACCGCTTTAGCCGACGCCATGATGGACTCTGTGCCTCTGTTGGCGATCACAGGTCAGGTTCCCACCGCCGCCATCGGCTCCGATGCCTTCCAAGAGGTGGACGTTTTGGGCATGTCGCTGTCCTGCACCAAGCACAGCTTTATGGTAGAGCGCAGCGAAGATTTGGCGCCCATACTGCAACAGGCCATTCATCTTGCTCAAAGCGGTCGTCCCGGCCCTGTGCTGGTGGATATCCCCAAAGATATCCAAATGGGTGAAGCTCGATATCAGCCCTGGCTGGCCGATAGCGAGGCGCGACAGCAGCCGTGTCAGGAACAGGTGAACAAGGCCAATCAGCTACTCAGCGAATGCCAGCGCCCGGTCGCGTATATCGGTGGCGGCGTTCAGGCCGCGGATGCGCAAGCCCAACTGATGCAGTTTTTGTATAAAACCCAGATGCCGGCGGTACAAACGCTAAAAGCCCTGGGCAGTGTGACACCAGACTATGAACTGAACCTTGGCATGCTAGGCATGCACGGCGGTGAAGCAGCCAACCTGGCGGTGCAGCAATGCGATCTATTGTTGTGTATCGGCGCACGCTTCGACGACCGGGTGACCGGTAACCTGACTAAATTTGCCCCCAATGCCCAGGTTATTCACCTGGATATAGATGCCGCCGAGGTGGGTAAACGCAAGCCTGCCGCCGCCTCTTTGGTGGCTGATTTAAAAGCCTCTTTGCCGCAGCTGCACTGTTTTGTCACCGAGCCGAATTGGTGCGCGCATATCACCGCCTTGGCACAGCAGCATGCATGGCGCTATGACTATCCTGGCGAAACGGTTTACGCCCCAGCCTTGTTGAACAAACTGTCACAGCGCTTAAGTGCCGATGCGGTGGTTTGTTGTGATGTGGGTCAGCATCAGATGTGGGTGGCCCAGCATATGCAGTTCTCTCACCCTAGCAATCACTTAAGCAGTGGCGGTGCTGGCACCATGGGCTTTGGCCTGCCGGCGGCCATAGGCGCCAAAATAGCGCGCCCGAACGATATGGTGCTGACGGTATCCGGCGATGGCTCAATCATGATGAATATCCAAGAGCTGGCCACCATACGCCGCAATAATTTGGATGTGAAAATTGTGGTGATAGATAACCAGCGTCTTGGCATGGTACGCCAGTGGCAGCAGTTATTTTTCGCCGAGCGCTACAGTGAAACTAATCTTTCGGATAACCCGGATTTTGTCGCTTTGGCGCGAGTATTCGGTATCGATGGACAGTGCATCACCCATCAGGAGCAGGTAGATGAAGCGTTAGATGCCATGCTCAGCAGTAAGGGCCCGTATTTACTGCATGTATGCATAGACGATAAAGACAATGTTTGGCCCCTGGTTCCACCGGGTGCCGCCAATGACCAAATGATGACCCAAGCCAATAGCGAGAAAAAACCATGAAACACCGTTTAACCCTAAACGTAGCGAATCAAACCGTGGCCGTGGAGCGTTTCCTGCGAGTGGCTCGTCACCGTGGTTTTAAACTGACCGCCCTGGAATTGGCCTGTGACCAAGATCAATTTGCGGTCAATATCACGGTAGATAGCGATAAACCTATCTATCTTTTAACACAGCAGCTCAATAAATTAGTAGATGTGCACAGTGTCACCACGGCACAGCTACAGCAACAAGCAAGTTAGTCCGCGTCCATTGGCAACGCGAGAATTGAATTTTAAAGAAGGTACAACACATGACACAAAGCTCTGAACTGATTTGGCATAACGGCGAAATGATCCCCTATCAGCAAGCAACGACGCACGTATTAAGCCATGCGCTGCACTATGGCAGCTCGGTATTTGAAGGTGTTCGCGCCTATGACACGCCAAACGGTCCGGCAATTTTCCGTTTAACCGATCACCTTAAGCGTCTTTATGATTCGGCCAAGATCTACCGTATGGAAATTCCCTTTACCTTAGAGCAACTCACCCAGGCCTGTAAGGATGCGGTAAAGCAAAATGGCTTTAGCGATGCTTACTTGCGTCCGTTTGCATTTTTGGGTCATGTGGGCCTGGGGATCAACCCTAAATCCCGTGTTGCCGATGTCACCGTTGCGGCGATGCAGTGGGGTGCCTATCTGGGCGAAGACTCATTGGCGCAGGGCGTGGATGTGTGTATTTCTTCTTGGAACCGTCTGGCTCCTAATACCATGCCAACCGCCGCTAAAGCAGGTGGTAACTACTTGTCATCACAGCTTATCTCAGGTGAAGCCAAGCGTAACGGTTATGTTGAAGGCATCGCCTTGGACACCAATGGCTTGCTGAGTGAAGGCGCTGGTGAAAACCTCTTCGTGATCAAAAACGGTGTGCTTTATACCCCGCCGACCACAGCCTGTATCCTGCCTGGCCTGACGCGCGACACCATAATGACGCTGGCTAAAGAGCGTGGTTTTGAGGTGCGCGAAGAGGCAATTGCTCGTGAAGCCTTATATCTGGCCGATGAGTTTTTTATGACAGGCACAGCGGCAGAAATCGTTCCGGTGCGCAGCGTGGATCAGATCCCTGTTGGTCAAGGTGCGCGAGGCCCTATCACCGAAGAGCTGCAAGCAGCATATTTTGCTTTGGTTAAAGGGCAAAGCCCAGACCCTCGCGGCTGGTTGGAATACGTAAACGACTAAGTTTGTGGCAGCGCATGGGCGTTGCCGAATTTTTGGGAATGAGGAAAGCCGATTCAGTGAATCGCAAAAAATATCGAGGTAACCATGGCTAAATTACGCAGTGCAACAACAACCGAAGGACGTAAAAGAGCGGGCGCCCGTGCCCTGTGGCGAGCAACCGGGATGACCGACAGCGACTTTAAAAAACCAATAATCGCTGTGGTCAACTCCTACACGCAATTTGTGCCAGGACACGTGCATCTTAACCAGCTCAGCGATCTGATGGCGCAGACCATTCGCGACGCCGGCGGCGTACCTCGTGAGTTTAATACCATAGCCATAGACGATGGCATCGCCATGGGCCATGGCGGCATGCTTTACTCCTTGCCATCACGCGACCTCATTGCCGACTCGGTGGAATACATGGTCAATGCCCACTGTGCCGATGCCATGGTGTGTATATCTAACTGCGATAAGATCACCCCGGGCATGATGCTGGCCGCGCTGCGTTTAAATATTCCGGTGATCTTTGTCTCCGGCGGCCCCATGGAAGCGGGTAAAACCCGTTTGGCCAATATAGATATCAAGCTGGATTTGGTGGATGCCATGGTCAAGGGCGCCGATCCTACGGTTAGCGATGAAGACTCGGAGCAGGTTGAGCGCTCCGCCTGCCCTACCTGTGGTTCCTGCTCCGGCATGTTTACCGCCAACTCCATGAACTGCTTGCTCGAAGCCTTAGGTCTGGCTCTGCCTGGTAATGGCACCACGCTTGCGACCCACAAGGATCGTATGCAGCTTTATGTGGAAGCGGGTCAGCGTATCGTCGATTTATGTAACCGTTTTTATGGTGATGATGATGCGTCTGTACTGCCGCGCAATATCGCTAATCAGGCGGCCTTTATGAATGCCATGACCCTGGATATCGCCATGGGCGGTTCCTCTAATACTGTGTTGCACTTACTGGCCGCGGCGCAAGAAGCCGGCGTTGACTTTGATATGACGGACATAGACAGACTGTCCCGCAGCACGCCATTCCTTTGTAAGGTGGCACCTGCCACCCAGCAATACCATATTGAAGATGTGCACCGTGCCGGTGGCATCATGGCCATACTCAATGAGCTGGCCAAGGCCGATAAGCTCGATTTATCCGTAGGTCATGTGGCAGGCAAGAGTTTGGCCGAAGTGATCGCCCGTTTCGATGCTACTGACTCAGAAAATACTCAGGCGCAAACCTTCTATCGCGCCGGCCCGGCAGGTATTCGTACTACAAAGGCTATGAGTCAGGATTATCGCTGGAAGGAGCTAGATCTGGATCGCCAGCAGGGTTGTATCCGCAGTGTTGAACATGCCTTTAGTCAGGACGGCGGTTTGGCCGTGCTCTACGGTAACCTGGCGCCAAACGGCTGTATCGTAAAAAGTGCCGGCGTTGCCGAGGACATGCTGGTATTTACCGGTACCGCCCGGGTTTATGAATCTCAGGATGATGCCGTCGATGGCATTCTTGAGGGCAAGGTACAAAAGGGCGACGTGGTGATCATTCGCTACGAAGGCCCTAAAGGTGGCCCGGGTATGCAGGAAATGCTTTACCCCACCAGTTATCTTAAGTCCATGGCCCTAGATAAAGACTGTGCGCTGATCACAGATGGCCGCTTTTCCGGCGGCACCTCAGGCTTATCCATCGGCCATGTCTCGCCAGAGGCGGCCAGCGGCGGTGCCATTGCCCTGGTGGAAGATGGTGACCAGGTGGTGATAGATATCCCCAACCGTGGCATCAACCTGGCGCTGAGCGAAGAGCAACTTGCAGAGCGACGCGCCCAGCAAGAGGCTCGTGGTAAGCAGGCCTATAAGCCGCTTGCTCGTGAGCGTGTGGTGACCCCGGCTCTTAAAGCCTATGCCTTGCTTGCCACCAGTGCCGATAAGGGCGCGGTGCGCGATCTGCAAAAGCTTGAGGAGTTAAGCTGATGGCGGCCACTGAACTCGATTATTTTCGCGCCATCATACAGGCTAATATGGAGCCCCTGGTCAAGGTGACCGAGGTCAGTGAACTCAGTGCCTTGGAAGCCAAGCTGGGTTCAAAAATCTGGCTTAAACGGGAAGATCAGCAACCCGTATATTCCTTTAAATTGCGCGGTGCCTATAACAAGCTGAGCAAGTTACCCAAGGGTTCTAAGGTGGTTACCGCCTCGGCGGGCAACCATGCCCAGGGGGTGGCGCTAAGTGCCACCGAGCTGGGTCATCAGGCCACTATCGTGATGCCCTTGACCACGCCGCAGATCAAGGTGGATGCGGTGCGTAATTTTGGTGCCGAGGTGATACTTCATGGTCATCATTTCGATGCCGCCAAGGCTTATGCGCTGGCTCTTGCCGAGCGTCAGGGGGCGGTGTTTGTGCCACCCTTTGATGACCCGGATGTGATCGTCGGCCAGGGCACCATAGCCCGCGAACTGATGCAGCAGTTGCCCGAGCTGGATGCTGTGTTTGTGCCGGTCGGCGGCGGCGGTCTACTCGCCGGCATGGCGGTCTATATCAAGTCTTTGCGCCCGGACATTCGCGTTATCGGCGTTGAAGCCGAAGAAAGTGCCTGCTTGCAAGCGGCCATGGCCGCCGGGAAGCCGGTGGAACTGGAGCGCGTCGGCAGCTTTGCCGACGGTGTGGCG
This sequence comes from Pseudoalteromonas sp. T1lg76, assembly GCF_002964725.1. Taxonomy (NCBI): domain Bacteria; kingdom Pseudomonadati; phylum Pseudomonadota; class Gammaproteobacteria; order Alteromonadales; family Pseudoalteromonadaceae; genus Pseudoalteromonas; species Pseudoalteromonas sp. T1lg76. Next base: position 24,438 of record NZ_PQCE01000032.1, on the reverse strand, counting down.
GTGAAGATCATCGGCACCGAAACCTTTAGGCTGGCGCAGCAGTTTTGCGATGAAGTAGTCACCGTCAGCGGCGATGAAATTTGTGCTGCGGTACAGGATATTTTTGTTGGCACCCGCGCCGTGGCCGAGCCTTCCGGCGCCTTGGCGCTGGCCGGTTTGAAAAAATGGGTGAATAACTCGGGTGTGAAGGGGCTTAAGCTGGCGGCTGTGCTTTCCGGTGCCAATCTCAACTTTGACCGTTTACGCCATGTCGCCGAGCGCACCGCGCTGGGTGAGAAAAATGAGGCCCTGCTGGCGGTCACCATTAAGGAAGAAAAGGGCAGTTTTAAGCATTTTTGTCAGTCCTTGGGCGGCCGTGCCATCACCGAATTTAACTACCGTTATGCCGGTCCGGGCGAGGCACAAATCTTTGTGGGTATCGGTCTGCGCCAGGGCGCCAGTGAACTGCAAGAGCTGCTGGCAGCCCTTGATCAGCAAGGTTACGACTATGTTGATATGTCGGATAATGAGCTGGCTAAGCTGCATGTACGTTATATGGTCGGCGGCAAGCCCAGCGACCAGCTTGAAGAGCGTTTGTTGCGCTTCGAGTTCCCTGAATATCCTGGCGCCTTAGCGCGCTTTTTGGATACCCTGGGCAGTAAATGGAATATAAGCCTGTTTCATTACCGCAACCATGGAGCTGCCACCGGCAATGTACTGGCGGCATTTGAGGTGCCCGAGGTGGAGCTGGGGGCCTTTAACCAGCATTTGCAGCGTTTGGGCTATCAATACATAGATGAAACGCAAAACCCTTGTTATCGCCAGTTTTTGGCCCATCGCCAAGGTGGCGCAACTGGCAATATCAGCGAAGCTTGCTTATAGTGGAGTAGTTAACGTAATCAGGGATGAATCGTGAACAAAGCCACCGTATTCGCTAGCTACTGTGTTTGCTTCTTGCTGCTGTGCACCATGCCATGGGCTTGGGCTGACTCCCCCACAAACGTAACCTTACAGCTTAAGTGGCAGCATCAGTTTCAGTTTGCCGGATATTATGTTGCCAAGGAGCTGGGCTATTACCGCGATGTGGGTTTAGAAGTCAATATAGTACCGGCGTCGCCAACGGACACTGATACCATGGCCAAGGTGCTCAGTGGCAAGGCTCATTTCGGAGTGACTCACTCGGGCATTATCAAGCAAAGGTTGGAAGGCAAGCCGGTGGTGGCACTGGCGGCCTTATTGCAGTCTTCAGCCTATTGCTGGCTGGTGCGTAAAGACTCTGGCATTTTTAATCCCGAAGACTTTCAAGGCCAGCGTATCAGTTTGCTGACCAAGGGCGAAGATGCCGAGCTAATGAGCTTGTTGGATCATCGCCAGGTTGATGTTGAGGTGGTAGAGCATCTTGGCAAGTCCAATTTAGATGCCTGGCTGGCGCAAGAAATTGACGCCATGCAGGTGTATGTCACCAATGAACCCTATCAATTAAGCCAGTTGGGCATGGACTATCGTTTGGTGTGCCCAAAACGTTATGGCCTGAATGTATATGGCGATGTGCTTTTTACCTCGAAACACCTGATTACTCACTCCCCTGAGGTGGTTGAACGCTTTTATCAGGCGAGTATGCGCGGCTGGCGCTATGCCTTACTGAATCTCGACCATGCCATTGCCCTTACGCAGCAACATTACGCTCCCAATAAATCCTTGGAACAATTGGCATTTGAGGCGGATCAGCTCAAGCCCTTGATCATGCAGTCGGGGAATTCCATAGGGGCTATGTCGGATGCCCGTTGGCGGGTGATCACTGAGCTCTACCATTTAGAGTCGGATAAGCTGGCGAAGCATTTTGATGGCTTTATTTATCAGCCATCGCCGCCGCACTCACCGATGAATTTATCCTGGATGATGGTGCTGGCTCTGGTGATGATGATGGTGGCGGTGCCTGCCTATCTTCATTTATTTTTCTGCGCTCGGCACTCCAAGAAGGCATAGAATTACTGCGGCGTACCGGCACTTACTTTGCTATAATCGCCGGCAAATTGTTAACCGCCGTACCCTTATGCCTGCCTTGCTTGCGCACTTTGAAGCGCTGGATCACCTCTTATATCAAACTCGTCGTTACTGGCAGTGTGTAGCCTTTTCCTGTGGCCAATACCCCTGGCCTGAGCTGGCCGGGGTGCTTGATGGCTTAAGCGATGAGCAGGTGGCTGAGCTTGAAGCCGACCCTAAGCAGTTGCTGCGTTTTTTTCAACCCTATATTCCCGAGCTGGCACAGCTGGATAAACTAAGTGCTCTGCCGCTGCGTCAAGGCGAGGCCGAGCAGCCGACCTTACCCTTTTGGTTAAGTAATGGCATTAAGGGCAGAAAGCTGACTCAGCTTCAGGCCTTTGTCGCTCATTTACAACCCCAAGAAAATACCAAAACCGTATTGGAATGGTGTGCGGGCAAGGGCCATTTAGGGCGTTTGTTGGCGCATCAATACGGTATTGGCGTACAGAGTGTCGAAATTCAGCCACAGCTATGCGCTCAGGGAGAAGAGCTGGCGCAGCGCTTTGCCTTGCCGATACGTTTTAATGTCGCCAATGTGCTTGAGGACGATTGCCAGAGCTACTTGCAGCAGTGTGATCATGCTGTGGCCCTGCATGCCTGTGGCGGTTTGCATCAGGAACTTATGCGCCAGGCCAGCCGTTTGGGCACCCAGCGTTTGTCTATTTCTCCTTGCTGCTATCATTTGTTTATCGACGGTGATCATTATCAGGCCATGAGCAGCGCCGCCAAAGCCAGCCAAAACAGCTTTTATAGCAGTGACTTAAAGTTAGCCCTGCAGCAAACAGTAACCGCCGGGCAGCGGGTGCAGCGGCTGCGCCAAACCGAGGTGCAGTGGCGTCTTGGCTTTGATCAATTGGTGCGCGATGTATTTAAACGCAACGAGTATACCCCAGTGCCTTCTGTGGGTAAGCTGGTGTTTAGCGGTGAGTTTAAAGACTTTTGCCAGTGGGCGGCACAGCAGAAAGGGCTAACCCTGCCAGAGGGCTTGAATTACCCGCATTATTTGGCCTTGGGTGCTGATCGAAAGCATATGACCGACCGTATTGAACTGGTAAGACATCTGTTTCGTCGGGCAATTGAGGTTTGGCTCGTGCTCGATCGTGCTTTATATTTGCAGCAAGCAAATTACCGGGTGGATATTTTCGAGTTCTGTGAATCGTCACTGACACCCAGAAATATCTTTATAGAAGCGAAATTAAATTGAGAGTTGTTGTGAAAAACTTAAGTCATCTTTTTGAAAACAATAAGCAGTGGGCTAAGCGTACTACCGAACAAGATCCTGAGTTCTTTAAGAAACTCTCAGAGCAACAGAATCCTGAGTATTTATGGATTGGCTGTTCGGACTCGCGCGTACCGGCCAACCAGATCGTTGACCTAATGCCGGGCGAGCTGTTCGTACACCGCAACGTGGCTAACGTAGTAGTGCACACCGACCATAACTGTTTGTCGGTCATGCAGTATGCCGTTGAGGTGCTTAAGGTGAAACACATCATGGTGGTGGGCCACTATGGTTGTGGCGGTATTAAAGCGGTTCTAGATGAAGCAAAATTTGGCTTGATCGACAACTGGTTACGCCATGTAGGCGATATTAAAGAGCGTCACCTTGAGCTACTTGAGCAGGCACCGGAGCAGGAGCGTCTTGCCCGCCTAATCGAGCTGAATGTTATCGAGCAGGTACGTAATGTATGTCGTACCAATATAGTGCAAGACGCCTGGGCCCGAGGCCAGGAATTGACGGTACATGGCTGGGTGTATAGCCTGGAAAATGGCCGCCTGCACGATATGAATTCTGTGGCTCGTTGCCAGCAGGAGCTGGGCGACAGCTATAAGGAAGCGCTGGAGAACGTAGCTAAGCGCGTTCGTGGCGAGCTGACCGACTAACCTCGGTAAGATGAAAAAGGGAAGCCAAGTGCTTCCCTTTTTTATTACTGCTTTCTCCCTAGAATGCGGAGGATGCGTAAAAACAGGTTAATAATATCCATATACAGAGCCGCGGCGCTGTCTACCGCATTATCCAGAGTCTTAGGTATTTGGTTCGCCCGGCCCCAGTCGTAGCCTATATAGCCACAAAAGATCACCGCAACGGCCCAATCGATCCACTCATGATGTATCCCCAGGACAAATATCTGGAATAGCTCGACCACTATTACCGCCAGCAGGGCAATGCTGAGAGCCCCGGCAATGCGTTGAAAAAACTTGGGATACATAGAGCCCAGCAGCATCATAATCAGGGTAACGCCGGCGGTAAGGCGAATCGCCTCAACAACCAGAGCCTCATTGTATTGCGCCACCACCATGTTGACGATTAAGCCAAAGGGCACAACCACTAGGTTATAGCCGATAAAGCTGACAATTGGTTTTTTCGACTCGTTAAAAAGCCAGACCCCGGCAAGGCAGGAAGCAAAATAGCCGATAAAGAAGATCCAAGGGTTGATGGCCCACAGGGTTTGCGGGTCGATATTAACGACCAAAAACCAGTTTACGGAAAAACCCCAGAGTAAACAGAGCCCTATTGTCAGGTTATAAAGCGCCGGGCTGATTTCTTGGCTACTGGTGACTCGTCTTTTAAAAACATCAGACTCGAGCATAAATGTGGTTTCCTTTTTCATTTAAGAAGCTGGTGGCTTTATTGGCTGTGCCACCCTATGGAGAGCGGGCAGTCTATAAATAGATGGCGGGGAAATCTATTAAAAACGTTAATAAATCAATATGTAAGATTATTGGTGATAACTGTGAGTGGGGTTCTGCTCCGAAAGAGTTTGTCGTGTTGGCGACGATAACCAAAGGGCAGTTTGCGCCAACCGCCCCTTGGAAACTCCGTGAGCCCGTGATTCGCCAATGCTTCCGAGCTCAGCGTTTTGTTAAACGCTACGCTTAGTGGTTGATGCGATTTAACAGCACATTCATGTACTGGTAAACCTAGCTCGGCAGTCCCTCTACTCGCACCGCTTTCAGCTTACCTCGCTATCAACAGCACGCTGCGCAAAAAAAATATGAGATCGAAAGCACGAATCCAAACGGGGGGATGGATACCTGTTAGTTTCGGAGTGTTCCCCAGAAACGGACCCCGGAAACGCCTTGCTAAGCGGCGTTTAACAGTTGGCTAAATTTGCGAGGAATGAGCTAACTGTTACACGTCCGTTTAAGCAATTTGTTATATTTAATACCCTATGATAAATCGGCTGTACTTAGGTATTATTTTTTTTGTTATTTTTGCAATTAAAACACAAGTAGCAGAAATAGTTAAGACAAAAGCAAAGTATAAAAACCATGAGTCTTTCGCCATAAACCCTAGTTCAAGCTTTGTGATAAAAAAAATAATAAATGGGTGGATAAAAAAAGCAGTAAAACTAGTGCTGGCGACAGCGTGAATAGCTTTATTATTATTAGATTCAAACCTATTTAAAAAAACCATGAAAAAAAAGCATAAAAGAATTTTTTGAAAAAACATCAAGTCAATCCCTCCATAGGTAAAAGGATCTTTATGATAGTTTCCCCCAATGCCTAAAGTTGATTGATAAGTCGCCAGTAGGATCACGGCCAGAATTATGTAAACCTCCTTTCCTTTTAGATATTCATAAATTAATTCTTTATGGATAGAAGCAGTGATTCCAATCAAGTAGATTGGTGTGAAATAAATAACACTTTGAATGACGTTAATGTTGTAAACAGGTCTGTGAATTAATAAAGCAATGATAGAAAATGTAGTTATTATTAAAAGTTGATTATTAAATTTTAATTTAATATATTTAATATGGAGTGGTGATAATAAGAAAGTCAACATTATAAATGGTATGTACCAGTATGCAGTAAGGAATCTTCCAGATGTGTAATATTTTAAAAAAGGAATTAAGTACTCGCTTATAAATCCGGATTCAATAGGGAGAAAGTAACCATTAAAAGCATCTGATTTCTTGATTGTATACATTATTACAGGTATAAGCCCTAGCAAAAAGTATGGTGTAAAGACATTTTTAACTTTGCTGAACATGAATTTTTTGTATTCATACCGCTTATAAAAAATGTGATGAAATAAAAAGCCTGATATAAAAACAAAAAGGGCTGTTCCCCCAGCTATTAAATTTTGGATAGTAGTATTAAAAACGGTATCAAATGTCATTCCGTTCACCCCAAATGAGTGCCCTGCAATAATAAAAATTATAGCAATGGCTCTAAAATGATTGAATGAGTTAACTAGCATAATTTCCCATACATCTAAAAGGTTATTAGTGAGGCCTGACAAGGTTGCCTACCTTGTAAGGTAGGAGCATTAAACAAATGAGGTTTCACTAATGAAAGTAAAAGTTCATGTTAAATCAGATGGGAAGTGAAAGAAACTAGGTTGAAGGGAACAATAGAGGAACGACCGCTCTTCTCTAATCAAACTTACAAATTGCCTTAAGCTAAATTGAAACTCAGATGTATCAGCTTAATCCCCTTATATTGCATCCGAAACGGGGTGCGAGAAGCGGAGGAGGCCGCAACTTCGTCACGAACAGGAATACTGTTCCAAGGATGAATTGCCTGCACTTTCTCAACTACGATTTTCAAATTAAGATCTTGTCGCGTTGGCGACGACAACCAAAGGGCGGTTTGCGCCAACCGCCCTTTGGAAACTCTGCGAACCCGTGATTCGCCAATGCTTCCGAGTTCAGCGTTTTGTTAAACGCTACACTTAGTGGTTGATGCGATTTAACAGCACATTCATGTACTGGTAAACCTAGCTCGGCAGTCCCTCTACTCGCACCGCTTTCAGCCTACCTCGCTATCAATAGCACGCTGCGTAACAAAATCTGAGATCGAAAGCACGAATCTAAACGGGAAGACCAATACCTGTTAGTTTCGGAGTACTTTGATAAGACATTATGCTAGTCATTCTTCATTATTATTAATTTCTGAGACTACTTTTTTCGTCTCTTTCTTAATAGCTTTTGCTGCATCCCTTGAAGCATGACCAATTTCTGTTGTCACTTCTTTGACAGCACCGCCAAAATCTCTTCCCGCTTCTTTTACACTTGAGCAAGAGGCGAGCAATCCTAGCGTGATAAAAATGGATAATGTTTTAAGGCTATATTTTTTCATCTAATTTCTCATCTATTAAGATGTATAACGCCCAGTTAAGGGGCTGACAACGTAAAACACTGAACTCAAAATAACAAACCGTAATCACAAGTGCCGATTTGCACAAAAACCGCCAGGCGTTGGCAGTCCCCTTGAACGGTTTGTTATGCGATTAATAATCCAGCAGATTTTAATCTTTTAGTTAACTCGACCATAGAGCAATTATATTCCCAATACATCACTCGACTATGTGATGAAGTAACCAAAACATACTCTTCACTTATTGATTGAATTCTATCAATTGATATAAGTTTTTTTACAAACACTTCATCCGAAATGTTCTCAATTATTTCTTTGTTATTCTCATCAAATCCATGCACGATAAATGCAGTTTTTACTTCTAATTCAATAAACTTCATTCTCAGTTTCATCCTTACTTGCAAATCGTATAACAGGGTATTAATGAGACCTTGCAAGCTTGCCTACCTTGTAAGGTAGGAGCATTAAACAAATGAGGTTTCACTAATGAAAGTAAAAACTCATGTTAAATCAGATGGAAAGTGAAAGAAACTAGGTTGAAGGGAGCAATTTATGGACGCCCTGTGCATGTTGGTTACGTTCATTTCTCGTAGCGCGTTGAGGTAATCATGCAATATTGGGGCGCCTTGTGGTTCTTAGGGGTGGTTGGTGTAAACCGCCCCTAAGGTGTCGTCGCCCACAGCGACAAGATATTAACAACGGCTTCAGTGGTTCGTGTACCGCTAAAGCTAGAGAAAGCTTACTCTGCGTCTGCGTCTTTCGCTTGTGCGGCCAGCATGGCTTCAAGCGCAACTACTTTCTCTTCCAGTGCGGTTAGTTTTTCGCGCGTGCGCACCAGCACCTGGCTTTGAATATCGAATTCTTCGCGGCTGACAAAGTCCATTTCCGCCAGTTTGTTTTGCAGTACCTGCTTGGTTTTGTTCTCAAAATTCTCGGCGATATCGCGCATGCCTTTTGGCATGTTGCTGCCTATTTGGCGGGCGATTTCTTCAATTTTGCTCGGGTTAATCATGTTCTGGCTCCTATCTTTATCTGCCCTAAGTGTAACTAATTTCCCAAGCCCTGCCTATCATGGCTGTATCGCGCTCCCAGATAGGCTAAAATAGCCGGTCCCATGTGATTTAAATTAGTGTTTATGAAGCTCAATCCCCAGCAAAATGAAGCGGTAAAGTACATTAGCGGACCCTGCCTGGTGTTGGCCGGTGCCGGCTCGGGTAAAACCCGAGTTATTACCAATAAAATCGCCCATCTGGTGCAAAACTGTCAGTATCAGGCGCGAAATATTGCTGCGGTGACCTTTACCAACAAGGCGGCGCGGGAAATGCGTGAGCGGGTGGCGCAAACCTTGGGCAAGCAAGAGGCCAAGGGGTTGTGGGTATCGACCTTTCATACCTTGGGTTTGGAGATCATTAAAAAAGAGCTGAAGACCTTAGGCTTTAAGGCGGGCTTTTCCCTGTTTGATGATCAGGATACCAATCAGCTGCTTAATGAGCTGACCGCCGATGAATTGCAAGGGGATAAAGATTTACTCAATCTGCTGAAAATGCAGATTGGCGATTGGAAAAACGAGCTGATCCTGCCGCCGCAGGCCATTGCCATGGCTAGAGAGCCGCAAAAGGCGCTGTTTGCTCAGCTCTATGCCCGCTATCAAACCCAGTTGCGCGCCTATAACGCCATGGACTTTGACGATCTCATTATGATCCCAACTCTGTTACTGGGCTCCAATGCCGAGGTGCGTGAGCGCTGGCAAAACCGGTTTCGTTATCTACTGGTGGATGAATATCAGGATACTAACACCAGCCAATATCAGTTGGTAAAACTCTTGGTGGGGCAGCGCGCTCGCTTTACCGTGGTAGGCGACGACGACCAATCCATTTATTCCTGGCGTGGTGCCAAACCACAAAACCTAGTGCTGCTCAGTAAGGACTTTCCCGGCTTGCGTCTGATCAAGCTGGAACAAAACTACCGCAGTGCCGGACGCATCCTTAAGGCGGCCAATATACTGATCGCCAATAACCCTCATGTCTTTGATAAAAAACTCTTTAGTGAGCTCAATTATGGCGAGGAGATCAAGGTTATCGCCACCCGGGATGAGGAACATGAGGCGGAGCGGGTGGTGGCTGAGATCATCTCCCATAAGTTTACCAAGCGCACTAATTACAAGGATTACGCCATCCTGTATCGCGGTAACCACCAGGCCCGGTTATTTGAAAAGGCGCTGATGAGCAACCGTATTCCCTACAAGATCAGCGGCGGCATGTCGTTTTTCGCCCGTGCGGAAATCAAGGACATGATGGCCTATCTGCGCCTGCTGGTGAATCAGGATGATGACAATGCGTTTTTGCGTATCGTCAATACACCGAAACGGGAAATCGGCCCGGTGACCTTGGAAAAGTTGGGTAGCTTGGCCAATGAAAAGCACATTAGCTTGTTTGCCGCCTGTTTTGAGCCCGAGCTGGCTGGGCGTTTACAGGGGCGTGGCTTTAATGCCTTGATGGGCTTTGCCCGCTGGGTGGTGGAGCTGGCCGATAATGCCCAGCGCAGCGACACCCTGGAGGCGGTCAAGGATCTGGTGCGCCAGATAAACTACGAAGCCTATTTGTACGAAACCTCGACCAGTGCCAAGGCCGCCGAGATGCGTATGAAGAACGTCTCCGAGCTGTATCGCTGGATCACAGATATGCTTACGGGCGATGCCGATAATGAGCCTTTAACTTTGCCCGAGGTGGTCACCAAGCTGGCGCTGCGCGATATGATGGAGCGTAACGAGGAAGAGGACGACAGCGATGCGGTGCAATTGCTGACCCTGCATGCCTCCAAGGGGTTGGAGTTCCCTTTTGTGTTTATGGTGGGCATGGAAGAGGGCTTATTGCCGCATCAAAGCAGTATCGATGAGGATAATGTTGAAGAAGAACGCCGCTTAGCCTATGTGGGTATTACCCGAGCGCAGCAGGAATTGGTGATGACCTATGCCAAAAATCGTCGCCAATTCGGTGAGGTGATCACCCCGGAGATCAGTCGCTTTGTTGAGGAATTGCCGCAGCAGGATCTAGCCTTTGAGGCGCGAAAGCCGCCGCAAAACCAGGAGCAGCGTATGCAGCAAGGGCAGGCGCGGGTCGCTAACTTACGGGCGATGTTAAAGAAGTAAACTGACTTAACGGCCTCTGCTGTGTCAGTGGTGAGCGTTGGCCGATAAAGTATTCAATGCCCAGGCGCTCCAGTTTATCGCGCTCGGCCTGGGAGTCCGGGCTTTTGGTCATCAGTTTACAGTGCGCCTCTTTGGTCAGCGCCAGTATGCCTTGCAGCATAAGCGCATAGTTTGGCTCTGGTAACAGGCGGCGACTAAAGTTGTTGCTCAGTAACACGCAGTAATAGGAGAATTGCGCCAGCAACCCAAGCTCGCAGCCCTCCTGGGCAAAGTTATTCAGGCCGATATACACACCGCTTTGGCTTAAAGCATCAAGATTGTGCAGTTGCTTGGCACTGGCACAACTCAATTCCGGTTCATCAAACAGCAGGCATAAATGCTCGATATTATCGAGTTGACTGATCCAAGAATACAAACACTTGAAATGCTCATCTTCAAGTAACACCGTTGAGCACTTAAGCAGGGTTAAACCCTGGTTATTATGCTCGGCAAAACCATATTGCAGTAACTTAAGTTCTACCTTGGCGAGCATATAGCTGTCGCTGCTAAAGCGCTTAAGTTGCTCAAAACTGGTGCTGCCGAGCACCGGATGTTCGCCGTAGGCGCTGAGCAACTGGCAAATTGGCTGCTGCTCGGCATCAAGCACCTGACTGCTTTGAAAATGGGTGTGTAAGTCCATTAAATGGTGTTCGTTTTGGCCGTGCGCTTGCACCTCGGCGTAATTGAGCAGGGGATGATAAAACTCAAAGCGCCCTTTACCACTTTGTTTGGCATAATACATGGCGGCATCGGCGTCGCGGATCACCTCATCTATATCGCTATACCCGGCATCGCTATAGGTAATGCCGATACTGGCGCCACCCTGAATACAGCTGCCTTGATAGCAAAAAGGCTGTTGCATCACCGCGATAATACGCTTGGCTACATCCTCAGCCTGTTGTCTGTCTTGCAAGCGCGACAGTAAGACAACAAATTCATCGCCGCCCAAACGGGCGATCAAATCGTGCTCACGTACGCATTGCTTTAGTTTGGTGGCCACGGCTATCAGGAATTGATCGCCAAACTGGTGCCCGAGTTGATCATTGATCTCTTTAAACTTATCGAGATCGATAAAAAGCACGGCAAAATTCTGCTCGGGTAGGTGCTGAGAATGCGCCATGGTGCGTTCGAGCTGGGCGATAAAGAGGCTGCGATTGGGCAGTCTGGTGAGGGCATCATGATGAGCGTCATGATACAGCTGCTGCTCTATTTTACGGCGTTCGTCTATTTGCAATTGCAGATGGATATTAGCCTGGCGCAACTCCTTGGTTTTTTCGGCCACGCGCAGCTCCAATTGCTGGTGACTTAGCCTTAAGGCCTGTTGCGATAGCTGGTTTTGCAAAACGTTGGCAATCTGATTGGAAACATAGGCGATCAGCTCAACATCTTCTTGCACAAACTCATATTTATTGTTGTAGGCCTGACAGACGATCAAGCCAATAACTCCCTGCGCGGTTTTTAGTGGTGCACCCAGCCAGCTTGTGCAGCGCCCTGTGCTGGTGAGAGCGCGGGTGGGTTCAACCAGGCCTTGCTTACAGAGTTGATCGCCACGTTCACGGCTGATCAACTGGCATTTTTTACTGGTAAGCACTAACTCACTGTAGCCTTTGGCAAAGGAGCGAGGGCTAAAATCAGGGTCGCTTTCATCGACGGCGTAGGGAAAGGTCAGCCAGTTTTTGTCATTATCATAGAGGGCGATATAGAGGTTTTGGGCATAGGTGATGCTCTTCATTATTTGATGCACCTGGTAATACACATCATCTATATTGATCGCCTGTGTGGCTAGCTCGGCAATTTGAAACAGGGTTTGTTGGCGCTCCAGCGCTTTTTTACGCTGGGTTATTTCTTCATTGAGGGCGTGATTGCTTTGTGTGAGCGCCAGGGTGCGCTGCTCCACCTGACGTTCTAAGAGCTCGCGCTTTTTGACCCGCTCTATGGCGGTGGCCAGATACAGGGCAATCACCTCGAATAGCTCTATTTGTTCCTTACTATAGCCAAGCTCTTGCTCGTAACTTTGCGACACCATGACACCAATCACCTGGGTGTCTTGATATATGGGCACACCTAACCAGTGCTCGGAGCGGGTGCCATGTAAGTTAAATTTACCTTCTGCCGCCGCCGCTGCCATGGTGGCACGATTAAAGTACGCCGTAGCCTGGGAGCGAAACACATAGCCGGTGAGGCTTTGCTCAAAATGCTGCTCTGTAAGTTCCGGATGCGACGGAGCATCTTTTTGATCGACAAAATAGGAGAGCTCAAGTAACCCTGAAATGGGGTTTTGCAACACCACATAGAAGTTCTTACTGGGAACATAATCGGCCAGGAGCTGCCGAATGGCTGGGTAAAAGGAATTAAGATCCGGATGAGTGCTGGCCTGCTCAGATAGGCCAATAAGTGCATACTGCAAATGATGCTGATGCTTATATTTTTGCAGCAGTTCCTTTAGGCGCTTGTTTTGCTTGCGCAACTTATTTACTGAACACTCATCCACTGAACGCATCACTAGGTTTTTGACCAAATCTTAACCGTTGAATATTTCACCTTTTGTAACCTAGGTCAAGGAAGTCAGATAACAAAAAGGGAGGCAAAGCCTCCCTTTAAACAAGATGTTAGGTGCTAAGCGCTTACTGCTTAGTCATAAAATCGATAGCGGCTTGGATCTCATCATCAGAACAATCCATGCAAGTACCGCGAGGTGGCATGGCGTTAAAACCGTTGATGGCATGGTTAAGCAGAGTGTCGGCACCCTTAGCTAGACGAGGCTCCCAATCGGCCGCTGTTTTCGGTGCACCTAGTGCGCCCGAGCCGTGACACGCGAAACATGAAGCCTGATACACTTGTTCACCACTGCGCGGACCAGCAGGTGCGGTATCAACGGCAGCAGTTTGACCAGCTAGGTAAACCTCGCCAATAGGCTGAAGACGTTTCTTGATCGCTTCTTCGGTCATAGCGTTGTCTTGAGGCTGTGCGTATACAGCGGTGGATAACAATAACAATGCGGCAGATAGTTTCTTCATGTTTCTTTGCTCATTCGGATGCTAACGGTCAAAGTGACCGGGTGACGAAATATCGGCAAAGTATAACCTCGCCAAACAATTTATAAAATGCCTAGCCTTTATTAATGTGTTAAAAAGTAGGCATTTTATGCTTTAGCGCAAATTTTAACTTGCCATTGCTTGTTTTTTGCTCAGTGATTAAATCAGGCTAAGCAACTTGTTGATTGCCTTTTCAATGCCGCTGGCCGCTTCTTTAATGGATCCCGCCAACATATAGGCCGGGGTGGACACCACCTTGGCCTGCTCATCAACCACTATGTTATCAACACTGCATGCTACATGTTCGGCGCCGAGTGCCGTTAGGGCGGCGGCAGTATCGGCATCATTACCTATGGTCGCCTTGGTACCCTGGGGGTAGATGTGGGCGATAAGCGCCGGGGCAATGCATAAGTAGGCGGCGGGTTTATGCTGTTCGGCGAAGGCCTTACATACACGCTCAACATCGCTATTAAGGCTGCTGTTTACGCCTTTTAAGGCGAAGTCGCAGAGATTTTTTGCGGCGCCAAAGCCGCCGGGCACCACTAGGGCATCGTAGTCATCGACATTCAGTTCTTTTAGATCCAGGATCTCACCGCGGGCAATACGCGCCGCTTCTTCAAGCACGTTACGGGTTTGCGCTTGCTCTTCGCCGGTTAGGTGGTTAAGCACATGATGTTGGTTGATATTGGGAGCAAAGCACTGGTACTGGGCTCCGGCTTGATCGAGATAAAGCAGGGTTAATACCGACTCATGAATTTCGGCCCCATCAAATACACCACAGCCGCTAAGGATGATCGCTACCTTGGTCATAACTTTGAATTCCTAACTGAAAAATAACTAAAACAGTAAGGTAGCCAGCTAAGCCAGCTCCCGTCAATGCTCATTTATGCTTTATGAACGATAGCTTATGAGAAAAAAGTTATAAAGGATCGCTGGGATCTTTGATCCATTATGCTAGAATGCTTAGCTGGTTATTTAGAAGGGTTACTCTAAAAACGACCCACAAATACCCGGTTTCCACAATGGATATAAAAAATAATAAGAAAATAAGATACGGAGTTTCTTCTTTTTTTCGTTAAAAAACAAAAAGTTAAATTTAATCTGATGTCAGTTTTATGACTTCGGATATTTTCTCGTGCTTTTTATCTACAAAGTTATCCACAGCTTATCATGGTGCAACTGCGCCCTAATAGTGCATTTCTCAGGCGCTTGCTAAGCGGCTTTGCCCCGATCATTTAGGGGGCGGCCAGCATATAGATAATAAATAGGCCAAGATCAGATCTTAAAACTCAGCGTAAAGACGGTTTGCACCATTTTGTTGCTCGTTTTCTTAGTCGCCTTATGGCATCCTTTAGCCATTAGCAATTACCCTAATTGAGTGCTGAAAAATGGCGCAAATCCCTGAAAATCCGCTTATCTTAGTTGACGGTTCCTCCTATTTATTTCGTGCCTATCATGCGCCACCGCATTTAACCAACTCCAAAGGCGAAGCCACAGGTGCCATCTATGGTGTGGTGAACATGCTGAAAAGTCTGGTGAAGCAATACGACCCATCGCACATGGTGGTGGTGTTTGATGCCAAGGGCAAAACCTTCCGCAACGATATGTACAGCGAATACAAGGCGCATCGTCCGCCTATGCCAGATGATCTGCGCAGCCAGATTGCCCCCTTGCACGATATTATCCGTGCCATGGGTTTTCCGCTGATCAGCATTGAAGGTGTAGAGGCCGATGATGTTATCGGCACCTATGCGCGCATCGCCAGCGAACAAAAACGCCACGTGTTGATCTCAACCGGTGATAAAGACATGGCGCAGTTGGTGAACGAGCATGTCACCCTGATCAACACCATGACCAACAGTATTTCCGATCCCGACTCGGTGAAAGAGAAGTTCGGTGTTGGCCCAGAGCGCATTATCGATTACCTGGCGCTGATGGGAGATAAGGTTGATAACATCCCGGGTGTTGAAGGTTGTGGTCCGAAAACCGCGGTGAAGTGGTTGGATCAATTCGACTCTCTGCAAGGGGTTATTGAGCACGCCGATGAGATCAAAGGCAAAATTGGTGAAAAGTTACGTAATGCCGTTGGCCAACTGCCATTGAGCTACGAGCTGGCGACCATCAAGCTTGATGTGGAGGTGGAAGAAGACTTAGAGCAGCTTAAGTTGCTTGCACCGGATACGGATGCACTGATTAGGCTTTATGGCGAATGTGAATTCCGCCGTTGGCTTGGTGAATTGCTGGATAAGGGCACGGACACAGACACTCACCTTGACGCTCCTACCGAAGCGCAGGAAGTACCAAAAGCAGACGCCCATTATGAAACCATCTTGACCGAAGCGCAGCTGGATACCTGGGTGAAGAAGTTACAAGATGCCGAGCTGATCGCCTTTGATACCGAAACCACAAGTGTGGACTATATGCAGGCGCAGCTTGTGGGTATGAGCTTTGCCGTGGAAGTGGGCGAGGCTGCCTATTTACCCATCAGCCATGATTATCCGGGAGCGCCGGAGCAACTGCCGTTAGAACTGATCCTGGCCAAGCTGGGACCTATCCTAAGCGACAAAAATAAGCCCAAGGTCGGGCAAAATCTTAAATATGACAAGAGCATACTAGCCAATGCTGGCATTGAATTTAACGGCATCGCCTTCGATACCATGCTTGAGTCTTATGTATTTAACAGCGTTGGTACCCGCCATGATATGGACTCGCTGGCGCTAAAATATCTGGGCCACAAGAATATCAGCTTTGAAGACATTGCCGGCAAGGGTAAAAAGCAGCTGACCTTTAATCAAATCGAGTTGGAGAATGCCGCCCCTTATGCTGCCGAAGACGCAGATATTACCCTGCGTTTGCACCAGCATTTATGGCCTAAGGTCGCCGCCGACGACAAGTTAAAGTCGGTGTTCTGCGATATTGAATTGCCCCTGGTTGAAGTGCTTTCCGATATAGAACGCACCGGCGTGGTGATCGACTCGCAGATGCTGGCTCAGCACTCGCAGCGCTTAGGTGAGCGTTTACAAGAGCTGGAAAAAGAAGCCTATGATATGGCCGGTGAGGAGTTTAACCTTGGCTCACCCAAGCAGCTCCAGGCCATCTTATTCGAAAAACTTGAGCTGCCGATTATTAAGAAAACCCCGAAGGGCGCGCCGTCAACCGCCGAAGAGGTGTTGCAGGAGTTGGCGCACGATTATCCGTTGCCTAAAGTGATCATCGAACATCGCGGTTTATCTAAGCTTAAGTCCACCTACACGGATAAGTTGCCGCTGATGGTCAATGAGAAAACTAAGCGGGTGCATACCTCGTATCACCAAGCAGTTACGGCCACAGGGCGTTTAAGTTCGACGGACCCTAACTTGCAGAATATTCCTATTCGTTCGGAAGAGGGCCGTCGTATCCGTGAAGCCTTTGTCGCCAGCCCAGGTTATAAGATAGTCGCTGCCGACTACTCGCAAATAGAGCTGCGGATTATGGCGCACCTGTCTCAGGATAAGGGTCTGCTTAGTGCCTTTGCCGAGGGGCTGGATGTGCACAGCGCCACCGCCAGCGAGGTTTTCTCCGTGCCGCTTGATGAGGTGACCAGCGATATGCGTCGTAAGGCCAAGGCCGTTAACTTCGGTTTGATCTACGGTATGTCGGCATTTGGTTTAGCCCGTCAGTTGGATATTCCGCGCCACGAAGCTCAGCATTATATGGATAAGTACTTTGAACGCTTCCCCGGCGTTTTAGAGTATATGGAGCGCACCCGCGAAAGCGCCGCCGAAAAAGGCTATGTGGAAACTCTCTTTGGTCGTCGTCTGCATCTGCCTGAGATCAATGCCCGTAACGGTGCGCGTCGCAAGGCCGCCGAGCGTGCCGCAATTAATGCGCCTATGCAGGGAACCGCCGCCGATATCATAAAAAAAGCCATGATCAGCGTGCATCAGTGGGTAAAAGAACAACCCAAGGACAGCATTAAGATACTGATGCAGGTACACGATGAACTGGTGTTTGAAATCAAGGAGCAGGATGTACCGGCCTACACCGAGCAGATCTGTAACCTAATGGCCGCCGCTGCCAAGCTGGATGTGCCCTTGATTGCCGAAGCCGACAGTGGTGATAACTGGCAACAAGCACATTAATTAAAATAAAAGGGGAGCAGAGGCTCCCCTTATTCTTTCTGCCTCAGTCCGCCCACTTAACTTCACTTAATCGGCATCTGCGCAAATTAATTGAAAAAACTTTCAAATAGTTAACCTTTTGTAAAATTGTATAATATTTGGTTTTTTTTGGTTTATACGGAATTAAATATGCATGTAATGGCTGCTGGGGCGTTTATTTATGGGGGGGGATTTGTTAAAGTCCGCGCGTCCTCATCCTGTAGGACATCCTGTTGATGATGTGCCACTCGCTTAGCGATGGTACAGCGTATTGATAGCTTCTCCCCAGATTGCTATATCCGGCTTGCTATTTGGTAAGCCGGCTTTTTCCTCCTATATTAACTTTCGCCGTTAACTGAATTACACTCAGGGTTCATCCCGCTAATTAAGGAACTGCGTTATGTTTAATTCTATTACTCGTACACTTTTGGTTACCACTGCACTATTTGCTGGTGCTCAGGCTCATGCCGATTGGCAGGTGGCCAATGACCAAAGCCGTGTGAATTTTGTTTCCGTTAAGAATAACCAAATAGCAGAAAATCATTACTTTAAGCAGATTTCCGGGGTGTTGAGCGACGCCGGTCAGTTTAATTTAACTATCGACCTGGCCAGCGTGGAAACGCAGATCCCTATTCGCAACGAGCGCATGCAGAAGATGTTATTTAACACCGTAGAATTTCCTGCATTAACTTTGCAGGCGGATGTTAAAGCGCTTTTGGCCGAGCTTAAGCAACAAGGTAGCGCGCAAGCCAACCTGGATGCGACCGTCAGCCTGCATGGGAAAACGCAAACCGTTAATATCGATCTGCTGGCCAGCTTGGATAAAAACAATAATATCCAGGTAAGTTCAATGGCACCTGTATTGGTAAAGCCTGCTGATTTTGCCCTGACCTCGGGCATTGACGAGTTGCAAAAAGTGGCCGGGTTGAAATCCATTACCCGCGCCGTGCCGGTCTCCTTTGTGCTGACCCTGAATGAGTCAAAATAACGACCCCTTAGCTTCCTTGTCGCGCTTGATCGAACAGCAAAGCGCGCCAATGGAGCAGTGGCAGCCGCAGCATTGCGGCGCCATTGATATTCATATCAGCGCCGACGGCATTTGGCACCATCAAGGCAGTGCGATTAAGCGTTTGCCCCTGGTGCAACTTTTTGCCAAGGTGCTGTGTCGTGAGCAGGGTCAGTATTACTTAAAAACGCCGGTTGAGAAAATGGCCATCAGCGTAGCCGATGCGCCTTTGTTGATTGTTGATTGGCGCCTGCAAGAGTTGCCCGAGCATGACACACATCATCCGCTGCTGATTTGCCGCGATAATATAGGCCGTGAATTTATTGTTGGAGAAACGCATCCCTTGGTGTTGCATCAGAATGCACAAGGCCAGGAAGTGCCTTATTTGCAGTTGCCTCATAATGTCGAGGCGAAGATTTCGCGGGCGGTATTTTATGCGTGGGCTCAGGAATTGATTGAGACCACGCAGCAGGAGTTTATGCTTTATTCCGGAGCGGCTTCGTTTTCGCTCGGCGGATTAACCTGAACCGGGCCCAAAAACCACTCGTCGAGCTGTTTTTGTAGTTCGTTCAGGCCTGTGCCTTTAAGGGATGAAAAGGCATGCACCTTGATTAATTCAGACACCTCGGCAAGCTCTCGGCGTACCTTAAGTACTTCTGAGTTGCGCTTGCCTTGTTTGAATTTATCGGCCTTGGTAAGCAGTGCCAACACCGGAATACCGCTGCCGCTGGCCCACTCAATAAGCTGTCTGTCCAAATCTTTTAACGGGTGGCGAATATCCATCAGTACCACCAGGCCCTTAAGGCTTTGGCGTTTTTGCAGGTATTCACCCAAAGATTTTTGCCACTTCTTTTTCATTTCCAGCGGTACCTTGGCAAAACCATAACCGGGCAAGTCGATCAAACGCTGATCTTCGCCTAAGGCAAAGGCATTGATTAACTGAGTACGGCCGGGAGTTTTACTGGTACGCGCCAATTTTTGCTCGGTCAGGGTATTGAGCGAGCTAGATTTACCTGCGTTAGAACGCCCAGCAAAAGCGATTTCAATACCAGTATCTTCCGGTAACTTAGTGATATCCGGAGCGCTGGTAATGAATTGCGCTTGGGTGTAATTGACACGTGATTTTGCCACATTGACTCCTGAAGTGGGGGCTCGAAACTGATCTAAAGGCTATTTTATATCAGATTGGGGTGAACCTAAAGGCTCTACAAGCGCAGGATAAATTGATTTAAATCTGGTTTGCATCACTTTTTTTCCTTAAAACCCCGCTTTTTATAAGTTTAATATGGGTAGAAAACGTGCCAGAGAAATTTTTATCGTGTAGAATAATGCCATTGCATCGAAACGATTGTATTTGAATACAGGGTCTGGAACAGAGAATTTACCATGAAGAAATTAGTTTTATCTTTAACTATGCTGGTTGGTGTGTTGAGTGCAAACAACGCGGCAGCATTCGATGGCGATATTAACGCTGGTAAAGACAAATCGGCAACTTGTGCTGCTTGTCACGGCCCAGATGGTAACGCGCCTGTCACTATGTACCCCAAGATTGCGGGTCAGCATGCCGAGTACATCTACAAGCAATTGAAAGAATTCAAAGTAGGCATGACCTCTGGGGGCAAAGAGGGTCGTATGGATCCTGTTATGAGCGGTATGGCTATGCCGCTAAGCGATCAGGACATGAAAGACTTGGCTGCTTACTTCTCATCTTTACATATGTCTGAAGGCTCGACTCCTGAAGACGTAGTGGCCGTTGGTCAACAGCTTTACAAGGCCGGTGATGCCGAGCGTGGTATTCCAGCTTGTGCAGCTTGTCATGGTCCTCGTGGTAACGGTACCTCACTAGCAGGTTTCCCTAAGGTGTCATTCCAGCATCCTGAGTACATCAAGAGCCAGTTAGAAAAATTCCGCAGCGGCGTTCGTGGTAATGACCACAACGGCATGATGCGTGATATCGCTATGAAGCTAACGGACAAAGATATTGAAGTACTTTCTAAATATCTTGGTGGCCTTCACTAAGCATTAGTTAAGTATTTAAAAAAAGCAGCATTAGCTGCTTTTTTTGTGGGTAGTCTAACCTAGGGATATTTCCTACTTTCTTGTAGGACATTGACCATATATGCATGTAAGCTATTACTCAAATTTAATGTTCTGGTGATGCTAACCTAATGAAAAAGCTAGTGTTAGCTATAACTGAATTAGTGTTTTTTAATAAAAAAGTTATAAATTAGTTGTAACTAATTTATGAGTCAGTAAATTATCTGCTGTCGCAACAAAGAATTACAACAGGGATCAGAGCATAGGAAGCGCGACAAGCTAGTGCGCTAGGGGAGCATCAATAGATGCACCACAAGGAAGAAGTAGAAAGCGTTAGGAAGACCGAGAAAAATAAAACACCACACGGAAGAAAAATAACAACAATACGGAAAGTAATAATAATAAAAATAATAAATACAGACTGATAAAAGTCGAAGGGAGAAGTGTCCAATTAGTAGTTGGCGCTCGAGTTATCCGGCGGTAGAGTTTTGCTCTACCGCCTTTTTATTTGTCCTGTTACAATGCGCACCATGAAAGCGATCTCCTGCCCCTTGTGCAACAGTGCGCAAATCAGCCATTATCATCAAGATAAAGTACGCGACTATTGGCAATGTGCCAGTTGTGCCTTAGTGTTTGTGGCTGCACCTCAGCACCTCAGCGCAGCGGATGAGAAAGCCATTTATGATCAGCACGAGAATGACCTCAATGATGAAGGTTATCGCCGCTTTCTGACACGGATCTTTACGCCCTTAAATGAGCGTTTGTCGACGGCCAGTTCAGGTTTGGATTTTGGCTGTGGCCCGGCGCCACTATTGGCAAGCATGCTGCGAGAGCAGGGGCACACAGTGGCCTTATATGATCTGTACTACCAGCCTCAACAAGAGGTATTACAGGCTCGCTATGACTTCGTTTGTAGTACCGAAGTGATCGAGCACCTAGCACAACCGCAGCAGCAGTTGCACTTGTGGCTAGAATTATTACGCCCAGGTGGGACGTTAGCGTTAATGACAAAATTGGTGATCGATGTACAACGCTTTGCTACCTGGCATTACAAAAATGATCCAACGCACATTGCCTTTTATAGCAAAGAAACCTTTGCTTATATTGCTGAGCGTTTTGGATTAACCCTTGAATTTATCGCGGCCGATGTCATCTTTTTAACAAAGCCCGCAAGCTAGAGAATGCTATGACCAGAAAGAAAAAGTCACGCAAAGTCATTAATAATGGCACTGCGCGCTTAAGTAAAGACAAATTAAGAGAGCTTCGTGCGCTAAAAGAGCTGCGCGCCAAGAAAAAGACCAAGGGTGCCCAGGCGGGTAACCGTAACTCCCAGCTACTGAAGGTGGAAACCACAGAGGCCAAGGGCAGTGCCAGCGGTGATAATCGCGTTGGCAGTAAAAAGCCGGTAAGCCTGACCCCTGAGGTCACAACGGCGCAACCGCAAAAGCCGCAGGTACGTAAAGATCTGAAACCACAAGCGGCACTTAGCACCTACAAAGAGCCGGAGTTGACGCCTGAACAAGAATTGGAGCAGTTAGAGTCCGATGAGCGTCTGTTGGCCTTGATCGACCGTCACGACAATGGCGAGATCCTGCAAGGTAAAGATGCTAAGTACTTTAATGCCAAGGTTGAGCGCCATCAGCAGCTATGTGAAATCCTCGGTTTGGATGATGACGACTTCGAGGATGATGAAGACTTGCTTGATGACTATATGAATGACTCTCTGGCCAATGAATGGCTTGATGACGAGGACGAAAAATGAGTGGCCCCTGGATCATAGCTCTAATTTTTGGCGCCTTGATCATTGCCGCCCTGGCTTTTTATGCCGGTCGCTTATTGTGGCAGGTGCGTGAGCAAAATCAGCGCTTGGCAAAACAACAGGCCGAATACGCAAAAAAACGTGCCGCCCGTAACGCCAAACTGAGCGATAGCATTAACCTGATCGCCAAGGCGATGAAAGAGGGGCAGTGCGAATACTCAGAGGGTTGCTTGCGAGTATGGGTGTTGATGAGCCAACACAGCAAGGCGCAGGAAGCTAACCTGGAAGAGGAATATCCGGGTGTGTTTGCCATGTATGAGGCGGTGAAAGACTTGCCGACTCATGAGGCCCGTAAGAAGTACTCGAAAAAGGAAATTTTTAAGCAGGACAGTGCCCGCTGGCGTAAAGAGCAGGAGCTTGAAGAGCAGATCCTGGCCGACAGCGAAAAGCTGGTCATGCATTTTGATGCAGACCCAAATAGCAAACACGTATTTATGTAGCTATTTGTGCCATACATGGCAAGCATGTTCACAACAAAGCCGCCTGTTGGCGGCTTTTTGCTGTCTAGCGTTTTCAGATCACCCGCGAGAAGCGCTGCTGATTGAGCTGGTTTTGCAGGTAAGCATCGAAACACATGCAGATGATGCGAATAAAGAGTACGCCAGAGGCGTTAATGCTTATGATATCGTCCTCGATAGTGAGCATACCGTCGTCGATAAAGCCCTGTAGCTGTGCTAATTCAGCGGCAAAATGCTGTTTAAAATCGAAGTCATAGCGCTTTGAAAATGCCGCTATATCGAGCTCGAAGTGGCAAATAAGCTGCTTGATTACCGCCGCCCTTAGCTCGTCTTCTGCACTTAAGTGGATTTCCTTGCAGGCGCTGAGCTGGTTTTGCTCTAAAGCCCCATAGTAGCTTTTCAGCTCTTTTTGGTTTTGGATGATATGTCCGTGTAATTGCGAAATGGCCGACACCCCAAGGCCGAGTAAGGGCAGATCGCCACCCAAGGTGTAACCCTGGAAATTACGATGAAGATGTCCTTCGCGCTGGGCTATGGCGAGCTCATCGTCCTTCTTGGCAAAGTGGTCCATGCCGATAAATTGATAATCTGCCGCTATCATGCGCTCCAGAGTTTGTTTAAACATGGTGAGTTTGGCCGTGGCATCGGGCAGATCGGCGTCTTTGATCTTACGCTGTGCGGCGAAAAGGTCCGGCAGGTGCGCATAGTTAAATACCGATACCCGATCCGGACCTATATCCAATAGGCGCTCAATGGAGACGGCAAAGGATTCGGGCGTTTGCAGCGGCAGGCCATAGATCATATCCACATTAACCGAATTAAAGCCCACTTCTTTAGCGCGGCGCACCAAGGCCTCGACCTCACTGGCACATTGCGGGCGGTTGACCGCCAGTTGTACCTCATCATTAAAGTCCTGGACGCCGAATGAGATGCGGTTAAAGCCCAGCTGCTGCAATTCATCGATGCGTTCCAGAGGCAAATCTCTGGGGTCAACCTCTATGCTGCGCTCGCCATCTTGGGCGAACTGAAAGTGCTGGTCAAGCATGGCCATTAAACGTGCCATCTGCGCTGTGTCTAGGAAGGTAGGTGTACCACCGCCTAAATGCAGTTGCTGTACGTTTAAGTGGCGACAATGCTCGCTCAGCAGGGCCATTTCTTTACCCAGATAATCCAGATACAAATCGGCTTTATGCTGATGGCGGGTAACTACCTTGTTGCAGCCGCAGTAGTAGCACAGCTGATGACAGAAGGGGATATGAATATACAGGGATAATCCGCCGCTGGGGCATCGCTGTAAGGCTTGCACCAGGGTTTGCGTATTGGCCCCGGGCTGCAACTGTAAGGCCGTTGGGTAAGAGGTGTATCTTGGCCCGGAGACATTGTATTTGTTGATTAGCTGGCTTTGCCATTGCACTTGTTTGATCACGACGCATATCCACTTTGGTTAATGATAATTGGGTCTGTTTATCTTTGCGGTTTACTTTATGTTCAATCTAAACGCATTCTGATGAATATAATCACTGATTTATG
The DNA here is from genome assembly GCF_002964725.1 of Pseudoalteromonas sp. T1lg76. Lineage (NCBI taxonomy): Bacteria > Pseudomonadati > Pseudomonadota > Gammaproteobacteria > Alteromonadales > Pseudoalteromonadaceae > Pseudoalteromonas > Pseudoalteromonas sp. T1lg76. The sequence continues at coordinate 105 of NZ_PQCE01000032.1, read as the reverse complement.
TGGTTAAATTCATCGATGAAGCTTGGTTACATCGCGCATCCATGCGCTCACCTCGCTAGGCTGCGAAGCATTGCTTCGGTCTTGCTCGCCTATGTACATAGCGAG